>NZ_CAXURL020000007.1:0-1004 GCF_964253905.1 Arthrobacter sp. LjRoot14 | reverse complement strand
TATTTGGACTGTCCCTCGTATCTCATATTTGAACGGTCAGAGACCGGATGCCGACCATTTGAGACGGATATGATGGGGCTGTTTGAGACGGATATTGATGGGGCTGTTTGAGACGGATATGATGGGTCCGGTTATAGATGCTCTTATGTCCATTTTGCTATGAAAGCAAGTGAAGCAGAGCAGATGGGCCGTCCCATAACAAAGGAGGCGGCGGAAGCCAGCTTCTTATTAAGCACCCTATCTTGTAGGGCTCTCATACAGCCGTCGATTCGATGACACGTACACCTAATTGACGGAGCAGATCATGTGAAAATCCTGGCTCCGGTATTGGCAGCCGGAAGATCAACCTCTCGGATCTCCGTCCTCAAGCCCTTGCCGGCAGCATTGGCCAGCGGGTGGATGCCGTGCGCCGGCCCGCTCATGTACGCCCGGTTCTCCCTCTCCTTCTCGAACGACACGCCGAACTTCCTCTCCACACAGTCGGCGAGGTCCTGCCGGAGCTGGCCCTCCCGGGTGAGGGCCATCATGATCTGGGGCACGCCGAGCGGGAGGGCGTCGCCGCGGTCGACCTGCCAGAAGTGGACGGTCTTGCCGTAGGTCCTGGCCACCTTCTCGAGGTCGCGGCGCTCGACGACGCCGGGCACGCCGGGCATGAAGAGCACGCCGCCCCTGACCTCGAACTCGTGGGTGTGCCACAGCGGCTTCTCCTCGTCGGGCAGCGTGAGGAACAGCTCCTCGGTGACGATGTACTCGAGGCCGATGAGGCGCGCGCCGGCGTCGGGGCCGTCGAAGATGAGGCACTGCCGCACGTCCTCGTTGAGGTGCGCGCAGAAGTGGTGCGCCTCCACCTGCCGCGTCATGTCGTCCCCGTAGAAGTGGAACGCGCACAGGTGCTGGTGGATCTGGTTGATGGGGCCGAACCCCTGGATGGCGCCCGTCGCCGTCTCCAGCAGCGCCGTGCCCGTCTCCGTCGCCTTCCCGGGGACGTCCACGTCGTGGCAGGA
>NZ_CAXURL020000006.1:0-1021 GCF_964253905.1 Arthrobacter sp. LjRoot14 | reverse complement strand
CGACCGCGCACGCCCAGAGGTGCGGCGAGCAGGGCAGCAACATGGAGTGCCCCAACAACCAGCACCAAGAAAACAAGAAGGATGAAGATGATGAGCACCAGGGCCCTCGCTCTCGGCGCGGCCGCCGTCCTCGCCTTCGCGGCGGCGACCGCGCACGCCCAGAGGTGCGGCGAGCAGGGCAGCAACATGGAGTGCCCCAACAACCTCTGCTGCAGCCAGTACGGGTACTGCGGCATGGGCGGCGACTACTGCGGCAAGGGCTGCCAGAACGGCGCCTGCTACACCAGCAAGCGCTGCGGCACTCAGGCCGGCGGCAAGACATGCCCTAACAACCACTGCTGCAGCCAGTGGGGTTACTGCGGCTTCGGCGCCGAGTACTGCGGCGCCGGCTGCCAGGGCGGCCCCTGCCGCGCCGACATCAAGTGCGGCAGCCAGGCCGGCGGCAAGCTTTGCCCCAACAACCTCTGCTGCAGCCAGTGGGGTTACTGCGGCCTCGGCTCCGAGTTCTGCGGCGAGGGCTGCCAGGGCGGTGCTTGCAGCACCGACAAGCCGTGCGGCAAGGCCGCCGGCGGCAAAGTTTGCACCAACAACTACTGCTGCAGCAAGTGGGGATCCTGTGGCATCGGCCCGGGCTACTGCGGCGCAGGTTGCCAGAGCGGCGGCTGCGACGGTGTCTTCGCCGAGGCCATCGCCGCCAACTCCACTCTTGTCGCAGAATGATGATCTTGCTAATGGCAGTATTATTGCAACGACGAATAATCCGTGGCAGTTTTGTTGCCACGTACGGTCTCCCTTCACTTACTTTTAGCACTAGTCCTTAATAATTCTCCAGCCTTGCAATATGACGTGCAGGTTGCTACATGCATGGACATATTGCAGTGAGAAGTACTGTGTGGCAATATAGGGTGTACTATTGTTGCCACAAATTTAGTTCTTTCTTGTTACGTACGTACAGTTGTCAGGATGCATGCATCCCCGTTGTAATGTTGGAGTACTCCATGATTTCGTTGCAATATAAAAA
>NZ_CAXURL020000005.1:0-1065 GCF_964253905.1 Arthrobacter sp. LjRoot14 | reverse complement strand
GGGATCGCCGGAGAGGAATCGCGACGAGGGCTTCCTCTTATCAGTTAATTAACCAAAGCCATGGAGCACAAGGAGACGGGCTGCCAGTCACGGGAGGGTCCGATCCTTTGCGTCAATAACTGCGGCTTCTTTGGCAGCGCGGCGACCATGAACATGTGCTCCAAGTGCCACAAGGAGATGGCGATGAAGCAGGAGCAGGCCAAGCTGGCCGCCTCCTCTTTTGACAGCATCGTCAACGGTGGCGATGCGGTGAAAGAGCACCTTGCTGCTGGCAGCACAGCGGTGGCAGTTGCTCACGTTCAGGCGAAGGCGCTGATCACCGCACAGCCTGCTGACATCGCTGGTCCCAGCGAGGCGGCCATGGAGAGCCCCAAAGGCCCAAGCCGGTGCAGCACCTGCAGAAAGAGGGTCGGGCTCACCGGATTCAACTGCCGGTGCGGGAACCTCTACTGCGCGACGCACCGCTACTCGGACAAGCACGAGTGCAAGTTCGACTACCGCGCTGCGGCCATGGACGCCATCGCCAAGGCCAACCCGGTGGTGAAGGCGGAGAAGCTCGACAAGATCTAGGAAAGGGTCGGCAAAACAGAAGGTCCCAAAATCAATCTGCGCTACCTCGTCATCGTGCGTCTTTGCTGCATTATCCTTTCATCATGCTGGCTTCTGCAATCTTAGTTGTTGGGCAATCGTGATGCACGGCACACGCGCCTCGGCGGCAGCCCCAGGTCCGAACGGTCTCCTTGTTGGCTATGTTGTGTAAGCTTTATTTATGGTCGTCTCTCTGCGCGGCGGAACGGTAATGGTATTGTGGCTTTCGCATTTTGGCTAGCACTCTGTAATGTACTGCTGTTTCCTCCTGGTGTCCGTCTGTCTGTCTGTCTGTCTTACAGTCGCAACCGGTAAGTAATGGTATCGAGTAAGCGTCGTCGTCTGTTATTATGGTACCCCATGGTCATTCGCCCTTGTCAATGGTTGCTGATCTTCCTGATATCCACCAGAAGATAGTAGTTCTGTGTCAGGTGAGATGTTGGTGGAATTCTGCTCGGAGGCTGGTCGTGAGATGGT
>NZ_CAXURL020000004.1:0-1546 GCF_964253905.1 Arthrobacter sp. LjRoot14 | reverse complement strand
ACTGATGAAGTTCCACCAACACAACCGAACGATACAATGACCAGAGCTTTAAGCAGTTCAAACACTTCTCGAGCTTTAAGCAGTTCAAACACTTCTCGACACAAATAACCCAAGCGACTAAAACAACTATCGCCACCACCAAACACCGCCACCGCCACCATAGATGTGGTAAAGAACCTGACACCATCTCATTTCTTCTTGATCGCAGCCTTGGTAACCTTGGCGCCGGTCGGCTCCTTCTTCTCCACGCTCTTGATCACACCCACAGCAACCGTCTGCCTCATGTCACGCACGGCAAACCGACCCAGAGGAGGGTACTGGGCAAAGGTCTCCACCACCATGGGCTTGGTTGGAATCATCTTGACGAACCCAGCATCACCGTTCTTGAGGAACTTGGGCGCCGCCTCCAGCTCCTTGCCGGACCGCCTGTCGATCTTGGTCTGGATCTCGGCAAACTTGACGGCGATGTGGGATGTGTGGCAGTCCAGCACAGGGGCATAACCGTTGCTGATCTGGCCAGGGTGGTTCATGATGATGACCTGGGCAGTGAAGTTGGCAGCCTCCTTGGCAGGGTCGTCCTTGGAGTTGGAAGCAACATACCCACGCTTGAGATCCTTGACAGCCACGTTCTTGACGTTGAAGCCAACATTGTCACCAGGAAGCGCCTCCAGGAGAGACTCATGGTGCATCTCAACAGACTTGACCTCAGTGGTAAGGCCAGTAGGGCCAAAGGTGACAACCATGCCTGGCTTGATGACTCCAGTCTCAACACGTCCCACTGGCACAGTTCCAATGCCACCAATCTTGTAGACATCCTGAAGGGGAAGACGCAGGGGCTTGTCTGAGGGCCTCTTGGGCTCATTGATCTGGTCAAGCGCCTCAAGCAGGGTAGGGCCCTTGTACCAGTCAAGGTTGGAGGACCTCTCAATCATGTTGTCACCCTCAAACCCAGAGATGGGGACGAAGGGAACCTTGTCAGGGTTGTAGCCGACCTTCTTCAGGTATGAAGAGACTTCCTTGACAATTTCATCGTAACGGGACTTCGAGTACTTGGGAGTGGTGGCGTCCATCTTGTTACAGCAGCAAATCATCTGCTTCACACCAAGAGTGAAAGCAAGGAGAGCATGCTCACGGGTCTGGCCATCCTTGGAGATACCAGCCTCAAAACCACCAGTGGTGGAGTCAATGATAAGCACAGCACAATCAGCCTGGGAGGTCCCAGTGATCATGTTCTTGATGAAATCACGGTGACCAGGAGCATCAATGACAGTGCAAGAGTACTTGGTGGTCTCGAACTTCCACAGAGCAATATCAATGGTGATACCTCTCTCACGCTCAGCCTTGAGCTTGTCAAGCACCCAGGCATACTTGAATGACCTCTTGTTCATCTCAGCTGCTTCCTTCTCAAACCTCTCGATCACACGCTTGTCAATGCCTCCAAGCTTGTAGATGAGATGGCCAGTCGTGGTTGACTTGCCAGAGTCAACATGGCCAATGACCACAATGCTGATGTGGATCTTTTCCTTGCCCATGGCTGTTAACTACC
>NZ_CAXURL020000002.1:0-2092 GCF_964253905.1 Arthrobacter sp. LjRoot14 | reverse complement strand
TTTTTTTTTTTTTTTACTTTAAAAGAGACGCCAGTCACGCCCTTGTCTTTATTTATGTGCATGCCTTGATAGTAGTAGGTCGGTAGGCAGCTTACATCATTCGTACTGAGCCCGTGCCACACTTATTTATTCTACTCCCGCGTATTACACACACAAGTCCAGCTCTTAAACCGGCACGGGCTCACTGACAGTGGTGGCATTTCAGATCGCACCGGTTGCCATCCTCAGGAACGTCTCCACGGCTTCGTCGCCGCGCCCGCGGTCACCACGGCGGCGGTGCCGCTCCTGCTCCTGCTCCTGCTCTCGGCTCTGCTGCTCGGGTCCGGCGACGAAGCCCTCGTCCTGATCCTGTGCGCGGAACACCTCTTGCACCTCCCTCGCCGGCCTGCCGAACGTGAGCTCCTGGGCGGGGCTGCCGAGCTTGCCGATCACGTTGTTCCTCCCGGCGAGCCATACCCTCTCGTTCCTCTCGGCGTTGATCTCGAAGCACACCACCTGGAGGTTGCTGCTGCCTTGGGACGACGAGATCTCCACCACCGGATGGCCGGGCGGCACCACGAACGCCGAGCCGCGCGACACCCGCGCACGGACCGTCTCGTACCTCTGCTGCTCCTCCTCCTCCTCCGACTCGGACTCGGACCCGCGACGACGTTGCTGCCGTTGGTCGTCCTCCTCTTCCTCGCGCCGCCTGCCCTTTCCGTGCTCTCGCTCGCTCTCGCTTTCGCGGCCAAGGTGCGGACACACGATCTGCACCTCGCCCTCGCCTTCCAGCACGACGGCGAGCTTGAACGACTGCGTGTTCAGGTACGGCGCCGTCATAGAACCCGGCGTGATGTTGGCAACGGCGACCCGGACGTCCTGGTTGGCGAGAGCGTGAAAGCTGCGGGCGTCGGCCTCGTAGAGGCGGCCATGGCGGTTGGCGATCTTTGGGCGCTGCTCCAGAAGGTTGAAGGTGTCGCGGGAGTCGCCGCGGAACGGAGGGAGAGGCCAGCGGTGGCCCTGCCCGCCCTCGGCCGCCTCGCGACGCAGCTCACGGAGCTGCTCCTCGGACGCGCGGACGATGGACACGGACCTCGTCTTCTCCTGGCCTTGGCGCTGGTTGAACAGCCTCTCAAGCCGCTCATCGGAGGTCTTGAAAGCCGCTCGGAGCACGCGTTTGCTCAAACTCGCCAGCAGAGGCTTGACCGACAAAAACTGGAACTTGCCGGGCACGGAGATGGTGTGGAGGATCTTGGCGATGACCAGCTTCCTCCGGCCGTCGGTGTTAGCCAGGTGCATGATCGACCCCGCCGGCGCCACGATGACATCGCCTTCCTTGACGGTGTAGGACCGCTTCTCGCCGTTCTCGATCACCGTCAGCACCCCCTCGCCTTGAGCGACGTAGCCGACGCCGTCCGCGTCCGTGAATCCCGGCACGACGAACGCGCGCGGGTTCACCTCCATGATGGCGACACGGTAGTCCCTGATGCCCCGGAGGAGCCTGGACACTTGGTCGAACGGGCGAAGGGCCCTCACGAACCCGTGGTCGCTCTGGATGATGCGACGGAAGCTCCGCGGGCCGAACACGTACGGCCGGCGGCTGTCCCCTTGCTCCTCATCACGCTCTCCCTCGCCGCGCCGGCCTCGGCCACGGCCCTCTTCCTCCTCACGCTCTCCCTCGCCGTGCCGTCCACGGCCACGGCCACGCTCCTCCTCGCGCTCTCCCTCGCCATGCCGGCCATGGCCACGGCCACGCTCCTCTTCACGCTCTCCCTCGCCGTGCCGGCCACGGCCACGGCCATGCTCCTCCTCACGCTCTCCCTCGCCATGCCGGCCACGGCCACGGCCGTGCTCCTCCTCACGCTCTCCCTCGCCGTGCCAGCCACGGCCACGGCCCTGCTCCTCCTCCTGCTCGTGCCTTCCGTGCTGCTGCTGGTCGTCCCTGCACTCCTGCACGCACCGGGCATGCGAGTACCGCGGCCGCTCCTGCCGGCATCGCTGCACGCACTGCTGCAGCGAGTGCCCGCCGCGCCTGTCATCCTCGTCGTCATGGGAGGCGGAAACAGCCGCGGCGAAGAGAAGGCTGGTGCCGAGGAGAAAGAGGAGAGGGATG